>NC_015717.1:4745000-4757528 GCF_000253295.1 Hyphomicrobium sp. MC1
CGGGTGGAGCCGAAATGTGAAATACCACCCTAGTGATTATGGTTGTCTAACCGCGGTCCGTTATCCGGATCCGGGACAGCGCATGGTGGGCAGTTTGACTGGGGCGGTCGCCTCCTAAATCGTAACGGAGGCGTGCGAAGGTGGGCTCAGGTTGGTCGGAAATCAACCGTCGAGTGCAATGGCATAAGCCCGCCTGACTGCGAGACTGACAAGTCGAGCAGAGTCGAAAGACGGCCATAGTGATCCGGTGGTTCTTTGTGAGAGGGCCATCGCTCAACGGATAAAAGGTACGCCGGGGATAACAGGCTGATGACGCCCAAGAGTCCATATCGACGGCGTCGTTTGGCACCTCGATGTCGGCTCATCACATCCTGGGGCTGGAGCAGGTCCCAAGGGTATGGCTGTTCGCCATTTAAAGTGGTACGTGAGCTGGGTTCAGAACGTCGCGAGACAGTTCGGTCCCTATCTGCCGTAGGTGTAGGAGAATTGAGAGGATCTGACCTTAGTACGAGAGGACCGGGTTGGACACACCTCTGGTGGACCTGTTGTCGTGCCAACGGCACAGCAGGGTAGCTATGTGTGGAAGGGATAACCGCTGAAGGCATCTAAGCGGGAAACCCACCTCAAAACGAGTTCTCCCTCGAGAGTCGTGGAAGACCACCACGTTGATAGGCCGGGTGTGGAAGCGCTGCAAGGCGTGTAGCTTACCGGTACTAATAACTCGATTGGCTTGATTGCTCTCATTTAGCAATGCTCATCGTTTGCCTGAAATCGCGAAGCGAAATTCGGCAATGGCGCGCTCTCACGAGCGCCGAACGATGAGCGTAGGGCTCAGAAAATAGACCAAAAACAGAAGTCATATGACGTCTCCGCCGACCTGGTGATTATGGCGGGGTGGCTGCACCCGATCCCATTCCGAACTCGGCCGTGAAACGCCCCTGCGCCGATGGTACTTCGTCTTAAGACGCGGGAGAGTAGGTCGTTGCCAGGTCTGCAGAGACGTCATGTGAATTCTTAAAAAACGAAGTCAATCAGTGCCCTCTATCGAATTTAAGAACGCGCCGCTGTGCCTTGTGCCAGCGGCGCGTTTTTGCGTTTGAGCTACACAAACTAATTCACGCCCAATCCGACGAATATACTTTTGGGCAATTCGACTTTTGCTTTTCCGGTGTGGGTACTCCGACTAAAATTCGCGTCGCAAGAATGAAATATGCGGTGTCTCGGGGCGCCTGCAAAACTCGGGGCCTCACGCGATATGCTGCAATACATCTGGTCGAAGCTTTATGCGCAGTGGCTCCGATCTCAGCTTGTCAGACGTTTGCCGAAAGTCGAGCTGAAGCACGGGACCGGCACGAACCTGATCCTCGGGATTGCGCGCAACTACAGCATTTCCGACTTGCGGCCGTTTGTCCGTTCGGCGCGGAAATTTCACGACTGCAGAATCCTTCTTGTCATCAACAACGATCCGGAGCTCGGCAAAGCGCTCGAAGCCGAGGGCGTCGATTGCGTCCTTGAAGACGTTTCATCAAGCCTCGGGCGACCTCATATGAATTTTGCGCGCGTGACCGATTATGTCTCGGTGCTGCAAGCGCTCTCGGGGCAGGTCGAACGCGTGTTTTTGGCCGACACGCGCGACGTCGTCTTTCAAAGCGATATTTTCGAAGCGCTGCCTGATGCCCCGATGATTTTTTTCGAAGAGGGCAAAGGTTTTTCTCTCGAATCCGCTGGCTGGAACGGCAATGCGATCCGGCGAACTTTTGGGCTGCCGGTCTACGATCAAATCAAGCATCACGAAGTGATCTGCAGCGGCACCGTTCTGGGTCGGCACGGCGTCACGCTGATGTATTGTTGGGAGAAGCTTTTACTCGGGCAAATGGTTCGCCGGCGTCATCACATGCGCTCGGGCGTCGATCAGGCGACGACGAACGTCATCGCACGTGTCAATCTCGTGCCGTCATCGGTCGTGATGCCATACGACGGAGCGGTCGCGACGCTATCCGGACACAACACGAATTTTCTATCGGTCAAAGACGGACTGCTGGTGACAGCGGAAGGCGGTGTGCCGGCCGCGATCCATCAATACGATCGCAATCCTGCGGTCCGCGATTTTGTTTATGCGACGTATGACGGTCCAAAGAACGGCAAAGCGGGCGATAAATCGAAGGATTCGACGCTGCGGAAAAAGCTTCGCGTCGCGTTCGGTCTGCAGGGACCGTAATTGCGTGCGGTTTTGCGCTCATTCGATCGCGTTTTCTTTGCCGCCGCGGATCGCGACTTTGACACCGCATTTCTCCATCGGGAGCGCGGTCGATGTCCAGCGATCCTTCGTCACCGTTACGACATAGCGGCGGCAGTCGCGTCCCGCGCCCTGGACGAAATGCACGGTGAAGACCGCTAGTCCGGCTTTGCGTTTGTGCGGCCAGACGAACTCGCCGTTGTTCGGCACTGTCTTGATCGCTTTGCCGATCGCGTAAGCCGCGTTGCGATAATCCGTCGACGTCAGACGTGCGAGAACTGCGCGCGATAGATCAGGGTGCAAGCCGGCGGCTTCGGCCTTTTTGCGTAACGGATCGTTCGATGGCCGCGGCGGGGCATAGGCATCAGATACATGCGGTTTTGCTGGTGTTTTTGCATCCGCCTCGTCGTCGTTCGTATCGCCTGGCGCAGTGGCGACGGTGACTTCAGGCAGAGGCTGACTCGGCGGCGGGATCGCTGCCGGCGGCGGAACGGGAGTAGGCGGGGCAAGTAGCGTCGAGCCTGGCGTGTCGGCGGATGCGATCTCTTTCGTCGGCAATGGCGCTGAGGGCGCTTGTTCTGACGTCGCCAACGACGATGTGATGCGTTCAAATTTCGAAGTCCATTCTTGTCGCGTCTCAGCATCGGTGGCGAAGGCGCATCCGACGGTGGCGGCGACAAGAAGGAAAAGATACGTATAGGGAACGATTTCCAGGCGTCGTGACGGTTGCGGGCAAACCGGCTCACCGGCGTAGAAGTCTTGCGACGCGAAATCGGCATCGCTTTCGGAGATCATGAACGAGGGAAATTCGTCAGCGGAATAAGACGCGCGGGCATACATTGGCCGATCCTCAAATCTTCCAGCGAATATCGGTTCCCGCGCTGCATATGCATCGCACTGTCCTGGCCAAAAAATGGCAAGACGAAAAATGATGGAATTTCGGCGTTTTCTTCAGTCCGTCCAACCGGTTCTGCCCAAGGCGAGATCAATGTTCTTGACTCTTCTAGTGGCGTTCGCTCAGTTGACGGTGGACCTGATCTCGGGACCTTGAATCCTGACCTATTAGGAGCAGAGATGAGTATTTCACGTTTCGCACGTGCCGTGCATCATTCGTCATTTTCTTCCATTCTTCTTGGTTCTGTTCTCGCCGTCGGCGGTGTCGTGATGGGCGCCGTCGCTGCCCAGGCGGAGGATACGCACGAGGTCGAGATCTCAATCAAAGATCATAAGTTCGAGCCGGATGCGCTGAAGCTGCCGATCGGCAAGCCGATCAAGATCACGGTGAAGAACCTCGACGCGACGCCGGAAGAATTCGAAAGCCACGACCTCGGCTTCGAGAAGATCATTGCCGGCAACAGCTCGGCGGTCATTCGCGTGAAGCCGCTAAAGCCTGGCACCTACATGTTCTTCGGTGAATTTCACCAGGATAGCGCGCTCGGTCACGTCGTTGCGGAGTAGGCGGCGATGCTTGCGGCTCTCATCATTGTCTTTCGCGAAGTTCTCGAAGCGGGCCTGATCATCGGCGTGGTGCTCGCGGCATCGCGCGGCGTTCATAGCCGTAACGGTGCGGTATCGCTCGGAGTCCTCGCAGGGATCGCAGGCTCAATCATCGTTGCGATGTTTGCCTCGCGGATCTCAGATGCTTTCGACGGTCGCGGTCAGGAAATTTTTGTTGCGGCGATCCTGCTGTTTGCGGTCGTCATGCTTGGGTGGCACGTGGCCTGGATGGCGCATCATGCTCGCGAGATGACGCAGCAGTTGCGGCAGCTGGGCAGCGATGTTTCTGCCGGACGGCAATCGTTGTTTGCGCTCGGCGCGGCCGTTGCCGTGGCGGTCATGCGTGAAGGCAGCGAGGTCGTGTTGTTCATGACTGGCATCGTCATGCAGGGCAAGGATAGCGGTTTCGAACTTCTGATCGGATCGGGGATCGGGCTGCTGCTTGGCGCTGTCGTGTCGATGGTGCTTTATTTTGGGCTCGCGGCCATTCCGATCCGGCAGATGTTTGCGGTTACCGGCGTTCTCATCACATTGCTGGCTGCCGGGCTTGCAGCCTCCGCGGTCAAGCAGCTGTCGAATGCAGGCCTGTTGAATGCGTTCGATTCTACGGTCTGGGACAGCTCGTCCATTCTGTCGGAAAACAGTTGGCCGGGGCGGGTCTTGAGCATTCTGGTTGGTTACATGGACCGGCCGACGGGAATGCAGCTCATCGCGTATGTCGCAACGGCGGCTGCAATTTTCTCTTTGAGCTACATCTGGCGAGCGCCGGCGAAACCGGTCAGTCAGAGCGCATAGAAAAAAGGCGCCCCTCGGGGCGCCTTTTTTATTTCATCGGCTCAAAGACCAAGATCCGACAATCCCGGATGATCGTCGGGGCGGCGTCCGAGCGGCCAGTGGAATTTCCTCTCGCTCTCGGAAATGCGCAGGTCGTTGATGCACGCATAACGATGGTGCATCAGGCCGTCGGGGCCGAATTCCCAGTTTTCGTTGCCGTAGGCGCGGTACCACTGGTTGCTATCGTCGCGATATTCATAAGCAAAGCGTACGGCGATGCGATCCCCGGTAAATGCCCAGAGTTCCTTGATGAGGCGATAATCGAGTTCGCGGTTCCACTTCCGCGTCAGGAATTCGATGATCTGCTGACGGCCGACCGGAAACTCGGCGCGGTTTCGCCAAACGCTATCGACCGAATAGGCCAGCGCGACCTTCTGCGGATCGCGGCTATTCCAGCCGTCTTCGGCGCCGCGGACTTTCTGAATGGCGGTTTCGCGCGTGAAGGGCGGGAACGGCGGTCTGCTTTCAGACATTTTCGTCTCCTTCAAATTTGACAGTGGAGGGATTGCTTGACCCTGGACGCGAACGTCACGAGTCTCGGCGGCAGATCGAAACCGCTCGACGACACCTGCGGGAGGGAGCAGCTACCATGTACGACATCGCCAATCTTTCGAATCTGCCTCATTTAAGAAATCTATCGTCGACGACGATGTCGGCGTTCGAAAACTTCGATCGCGCTGCCATGGCGGCGGGTGCCATTCCACGACGCTATAAGGAATTGATCGCGCTTGGCGTCGCCATCGCAACTCAGTGTCCGTACAGCCTCGAAGTCCATCGCACCAACGCAGAGAATGCCGGTGTGACGGAAGCAGAAATTGCGGAAGTCATTTATATCGCGGCGACGATGCGGGCAACGGCCGCTATCGCGCACGGGACGCATCTTGTCGGGCCGCGCAAAGCAACGCGCTAATGTCTGCGCCGCTAATGAAGTCTGTTGTCTGGCCTACAATACGCTGATCATTTTTATCATAATGATCGCCAGGCTGACGGCTGCGATCCAAAGTGCGATGTCGGCTGTCCGGCTGCGTCGCGAGCGCGATGCGATTTTATCGATGGTTTCATCGTCGAGGCGAAGTCCCGCATTGGCCATTTGGGACATGCCGTTGATTGCCTGCGCAACATTTTGCAGAAGCGCCGGAGTCTTCATCAAGACATCGCCGATTGTTTCAACGCCACGGCCCGCTTCGCGCAAGCGGCCGAGAGGCGAGAGATTGGATTCCATCCATTCCTTCGCCACCGGTTCGGCGGCGACCCAGACGTTCAACGTCGGATCGAGATCGCGCGCGACGCCTTCGACGATGACCATGCTTTTTTGCAGCAGGATCAGCTCTGGACGTGTCTGCATGTCGAAGACTTCGGTATAAGCGAAGAGCTGGCCCAAAAGGTCGGCCATCGAAATTTCTTCTGCCGTGCGGCCTTGGATCGGTTCGCCGATGGCGCGCATCGCCTGGGCGAATTCTTCGACGCTGTGATGCGGGGGCACGTAGCCCGCTTCGAAGTGGATGGCGGCGGCGCGGTAGTAATCGCGCGTGATGAGGCCGTGCAGGATTTCTGCGAGGAAGCGGCGCTCGGGCAGGCCCAAGCGGCCCATGATGCCGAAGTCGACGGCGACGATCTTGCCGTTGGCATCGACGAACAAATTCCCCTGATGCATATCGGCGTGAAAGAACCCGTCGCGCATGGCGTGACGAAGAAATGAGCGCAGCACGGTCATGCCGAGAGCGGCAGTGTCGAAGCCCTTGGCCTTGAGAACGTCGCGTTGTGCGATCGGCGTGCCGTCGATCCATTCGATCGTCAGAACGCGTTTGGCCGTGCGTTTCCAGTCGATATCGGGAACGCGGAAGCCTTCGTCCTCTTTGATGTTTGACGCCATCTCGGAGATGGCTGCGGCTTCGAGGCGCAAATCCATCTCGAGGTCGGTCGTGTGCTTCAGATTATCGACGACGGCAACCGGTTTCAGGCGGCGCGCCGGCGGATACATGCGTTCGATCATCCGCGCGGCGAAATAATAGCTGTCGAGGTCGCGATAGAAACGCTTCTCAATGTTCGGCCGCAGAATCTTGACGGCAACGGCCTTCTTCACGCCGTTGTCGAGCACGTAGGCTTTGTGGACCTGGGCGATTGAAGCGGCAGCGACGGGCGGTCCGAATTCGATGAAATGATCTTCGAGCTTGCCGCCGAGCGCGCGTTCAACGGCTTCGCGGGCTTCCGCCATCGAGAACGGTTCGGCTTTGTCTTGAAGCTGGCGCAGATCATCGGAAAGCTCAGGTCCGATGACGTCGGCGCGGGTGGCAAGAAACTGACCGAGCTTCACATAGCTCGGACCGAGCTTCGCCAATGCCGTTGCGACGCGGGCGGATTGCGGCTCGCCTTTGCGGAAGGCCGATGCAACAAGCGTCACCGGCAATGTGGCGATGCGCGCAAGTTTCAGAGGCAGCGGTACCGGCATGCCCTTCGGAACGAAGCGGACGCCATATTGCGCTAGCACAAAACCGGCGCGCGCGAGTCGTAGGGAGTTAAGAAGCGCTCCGGGCATGGTGGTGATTTCGTCGTCCTGAATTCTCTGGGGGCGCAGGCCGTGGTTTCGCTCGGCCTCGGCACATTGCGCCGCAACCTCGTTGGGTCAAGTGTAGCCGCTCGGAGGGGTAAAAACGGTTAAGCCGGGACGGTATTCGTAGCTGCCTCAGCCAGGGCCATTGCGGCTTGGACGCCATACAACTTACGGACAAAAAAAAATAGCGCCCGGCGGATTGCCGCGGGCGCTACTTTCGAGCAAATGCTCAGCTCGACCTATAGCTTGCAGAACGTTGCGCGGCCGTGACAGGTGACCATGCTGCCGTTCGGGCTGCAGCGATATTTTTTGTTGACGACCTTGTAGCCGGCGACCTGGCCGTTCGCCAGGAAACCCGGCCAGAGACCCCAGCTGACGTTCTGGACCATCGTCTCCATCGCGAACCATTTCGCCGAATCGGCCGACGTTGACGTGGCGACCGCACCCTTCGTCATGCAGCCAGCATTGGCGACGCCGGCGCCGAGCGAAACAAGCGCCGCAGCTGCGACGCCGATCAATAGCTTCGATTTCATGAGTCCCACCTCCTCGAATAGAAGAAAGTCATTCCTTCGTCCCCGAGAGGGAAAGCTATGAATCGCTGCCGCCAGCGTCAATTGAACTTACGCTGAAGGGCAAAAAACGTAGTTCACGCTGTGGCCGATCAGATCTTCCAGCCGCCGTGAATCGCCGCGATGCCGCCGGTCAGATTGCGATAGGCGACGCGCGAGAAACCAGCGTTACGAATCATGTCGGCGAAGGCTTCCTGCTTGGGGAAGCGGCGGATGCTTTCGACGAGATAGCGATATGATTCCGAATCGCCCGCAGCCAGCTGACCGAGACGCGGAATGACCTCGAACGAGTGGAAGTCGTAGGCGCGATCGAGCAGCGGCACGCGGCATTCGGAAAATTCCAGACACAGGAAGCGTCCGCCGGGCTTCAGCACGCGGTAGGCTTCGGCAAGCGCCTTGTCGATGTGGGTCACATTGCGAATGCCGAACGCAATCGTATAGGCGTCCAAGCTCGCGTTCTCGAAAGGCAGCTCTTCGGCGTTGCCTTCGACACAGGTGATGCGGTTCTCAAGTCCTGCATCGGCGATGCGGCGGCGGCCGACGTCGAGCATCTCAGGGCTGATGTCGCAAATGACGGCGGTGGCGTTCGGCCCTGAATCTTTGGCGTAGCGGATGGAAATGTCGCCGGTGCCGCCGGCAACGTCCAAAAGCTTGAACGGCGTGGCACTGCGCGGCGCGTTGAGCATCGTGATGAGTTCGCGCTTCCAGAGGCGATGCAGGCCACCGGACATCAAGTCGTTCATCAGGTCGTAGCGATCGGCGACCGACGCGAAGACCTTGTTGACGAGCCCCTGGCGTTCGGTCTCGGGTACGGTGCGGAAGCCGAACGACGCGGTGCCCTGGCTTGCGGTTTCTGAGTTTTGATCCATATCCGGGACCATAGCCGCTCACGAGCGGCAGCGCTATCGTCGGCGCGTCTCATCGTCAATTTCAGGTGACATTCCTCCTATGCCCGAACTCCCCGAGGTCGAAACCGTGCGGCGGGGGCTGGCGCCGGTGCTGGTCGGCAGCCGGGTCGCGCGGATTGACGCGCGGCGGCCGGATTTGCGTTTTCCGCTGCCGGAACGGTTCGGCGAGCGGCTGGCGGGGCAAGACATCGTCGGGCTGGAGCGGCGCGCGAAATATCTGATTGCGACGCTTTCGAGCGGCGAGGATCTCGTCATGCATCTGGGCATGACCGGACGGTTTTCCGTCATCCATAAGGACTTCATCGACCGGCCGGGGGACTACATCCACGATACGGGGCCTGATCCGGCGCACGATCATGTTGTGCTGCATCTCTCTGACGGGACGCAGGTGATCTACAACGATCCCAGGCGGTTCGGATTCATGGTCATGATGCCGCATGCGGAGCGGCCGGAGCATGCGCTGTTTCGCAAGCTCGGGGCGGAGCCATTGAGCGCCGAACTGACAGCCGAATATCTGGCGCGACGCGCGCTGGGCAAGAAGGTCAACCTCAAAGCGTTTCTGATGGACCAGCACATCGTGGCGGGGCTCGGCAACATCTACGTGTCTGAGGCGCTGTTTCAGGCGGGGCTATCGCCCGATCGTGTTGCGGCAACGTTGGCGAACCGTCGCGGAGGCATCGAGAAGGCCGAGAAGCTCGTCGTTGCGATCAAGGATGTTCTGCAACGGGCCATTGCAGCGGGCGGTTCGACGCTGCGCGATTACCGCAGTGCCGACGGCAAGAAGGGAGCATTCCAGGAACGGTTTGCCGTTTACGACCGGGAAGGCGGCATGTGTCCCACTCCTGGATGCGGCGGCGAAATCCGCCGCGCGGTGCATGCCGGGCGCGCGACGTTTTATTGCCGGCGGTGTCAGCGCTGAAGTGGTGTCAGCTTGCCGTTGAGGTGGCGGAGCGCTCGCACAGTGCGGCGTTCGTCTTGATCAGGATGACACTGATGCACATCACGGCAAAGCCGCCGCCGAGGAAAAGCTGGTTCGCGGCCCAGTCGCCTTTATGCGTTATGGCGAGTTTGCCGGCAGCGATCAGCCAGACAAGGCCGATGGCAATCAAGATCGCCTGATAGCCTGCGATTTTCGCCATGCGGTCGAGCGACGATGTCTGTGCGAGCGGGTCGTTTGGGTTTGAAAGCCGCTTCAGGTAATAGCCGTAGGCGGCTGCAAACAGCATGCAGGCCGTACCGTATTCCCAGCCGTGCTGCCAACGTACGTGCGTACCCAGATAGATGGCGTAGAACGCCACGCCGCACCAAAGGAATGCCAATGCAATCAGAAAGACGTTCGCGCGCATTGCTTCGCGCTGCGTGGCCATGGCCGATCCGTTTTCGGGGCGTTGCCAATGCGGGGCGTTGGTTCGCAGTGCGGCCATGATCATGACAGCCGAGAAAACAGCGGCGGCGACTGCCGAGTCCGCGATCTTCATCAGACGGCAGGCGAGATACATGGCGATGAGAGCTGCGGCGAGTGTCACTGCCAACCAAGGCAGCGATGGGCGCAAGGTCATGATGTCGGAAGCTCCCCCTTTTGGACGGCGCGGTGGCCTGCTCTCGAACCTACATGCGTGAGCGCAGGGCGTCCAAGCTGATAGCTGCAATGGCGAGCGCACCAAAGAAGAAGATGTTGCATCCCGCCCAATCGGCGTGGGTCGCGGCGCGCGGAAACTTGTGATCGACGAATAGGCTGATGACACCGGCCGCCATGCCGATCACCTGAAACTGAAGAAGAAGCCGTCCCATCTTCACCAGCATGGCGTCGTCGCGTCCTGCGGAACGGTCGCGATCGAGAAGGACGGCGAAGCCGATGGTGGCGACGGCAGCGAACAGAAAGCCGATGAAAAACTGCCACCACTCGGCCCAGTGCTTATCCATAACGAAGAGGTACGTGATCAGGATCGCGAGTGCGGCCCAAGCCCAGACCAGAGCCAGATATCGCGCCGTCGAACTGGCGATGGCGCTCATCGGCGCGCCGATGTTCCTCAGCTTCTGGTGATCGCGGATGGCAATCAGGGCGAAGGCAATGCAGATGACCGCGACCGTCGCCAGCTGCAGGGCGGGCTGTTCTGCGGCGGCGGCCAGGACAGTCGCGCAAACAGTAGCCGCGAGAGAAAACAGCCAACCGGTCATGGACAACATTCTCTGGCGGCCTCCCAATTCTGGATCAAAAGCATGTAAGTCGGGATGGACTTAGCGCAAATGGCGGCGCAAAGCGCTGCGACCGGCCGTCGGCGGCGGCTTTTGTGACGGATTCGTTCTTTTCCGGGTGGGCTTCATTGACCGGCGGCCGTTAGGCGGGTATATCCCCCGCAAACCGTGCCTGGAGCGAAAATCCCGGGCCGACGATCAATATCTTCAACCCATTGCCGCGCTTAGCATTTTGCGAATGCGACGGCGCATTCGCAGCAAACGTAAGGACACCCAATGGCAAATACGTCGTCGGCTAAGAAAGCCACGCGCCAGATGATCCGCCGCACCGAAATCAACAAGTCGCGCCGTTCGCGCGTCAAGTCCGAGGTTCGCTCGGTCGAGGAAGCTATCAAGTCGGGCGACCAAGCCAAGGCACTCGCTGCGCTTTCGGCCGCTGAACCGCTTCTCGTGCGCACCGCTCAGAAGGGCGTCATGCACAAGAAGACCGCAGCCCGGAAGGTTTCCAGGCTCGCTCAGCGTGTCAAGGCCATGAGCGCATAACGCACTTGTGAATAAGGGGAGCCAATTTTTCTCCCTGTTGCATATTCGCTACGGTAAAGAGCGGGCCCGCCAACGGGCCCGCTGTTTTTTTATCGTCATTAATCGCCCGGAATCCGGCCCATTGGACGGGATGTTCTGATGCCGGATAAGTTGGGCGCTCCTTCGAGGCAGAGTCGGACGGCAAGAGAAAATGACGTCTGGGTGACGGTCGTGGCGGCGATGCAACCCAGAGTGTGTCGGTGGAAAAAATGCGAATAGAGTCAGATGGTTTATGCACAGAGGTTGCGATGTGACTCGCGTTTTCACCAGTACCTGTGGACAACTTTTGGTACGCCTCAATCGCCCCAATGGCTGCGCTGGGGTGCTTGTCGAAAAGAGGGTTAAGGGATAGTAAATTTCTAGTGGATGGCAGCGGGGTAAAGCGGTCGTTCGCACTGGTAAGTTCGGCGAGCGTAGCATTCGGGTCTTTGAAGCTTTGATGACCCGGACTGTATCGCCAAAATAGATAAAGACCTGCGTTTCAACTTGGGCGTTGCTTTGGCTAGCTCAAGAATAGCTGGGTATTCTCTGGTTGTGTCTGGGGATATTCTCGCGGGTCTTTATCAGTACTTGTGTAAGGCGTGAGGGGAATTCGTGGAAAAAGTTGAGGCTTCTGGCGTCGAGGACGTGTCCGTTCTCGAAACTTGGAAGCGTCTCGAAGGCGATCCGAAGACTGTTCTTGTTGATGTTCGGACGCGTGCCGAATGGGCGTTTGTGGGTGTGCCCGACCTTTCGAAGATCAACAAGGACGTCATGCTGATCGAATGGCAGACGTTCCCCGACAGCCGGATCGCTCCGGACTTTATCGAACGATTGACGGCGGCGTTGGCCGCCAAGGGAGTCGAAAAGAATACTGAGATCTTTTTTATCTGCCGTTCGGGCGGGCGCAGCCGGATGGCTGCCGAGGCAATCGCCGGAGCGGGATATTCGAGGTGTCGAAACGTCATGGAGGGCTTTGAGGGACCGTTAGACGCTGCCCAACACCGGAGCCAAATCGCAGGCTGGAAATTCGCCGGTCTCAACTGGCTGCAAGGGTAGCAAGACGTCACACGGAAGGCACGGCACCGGAAGGCAGAGGGTAATGCCGGACGGTGATGAGGGGGGACGCTTTCAGGCGTCCCGCGTTATCAGCGGGAGTACATCACTATGCAGGCA